>NZ_JAUBQS010000097.1:0-15330 GCF_036701355.1 Microcoleus sp. Pol12B3 | reverse complement strand
ATGGGTCAATTGCTATCAGAATCCGATACCCAATTGCAAACATGGAAAACCCAGATTTTAGCAGCCGTGGGAGACAATGGACAAGTCTTGGTTGATGTGATTCCTGAGTTAGAAGGAATAATTGGCGCTCAACCTCCTGCAACAGAATTGTCAGGAAGTGCTGCCCAAAATCGCTTTAATCTGCTCATGCAGAAATTTATGCAAGTTTTTACAAGTAAAGAACATCCTTTAGTGATGTTTTTGGATGACTTGCAATGGTCGGATTCAGCCTCCCTAAATTTGCTGCAACTATTGATGAGGGATACAGGATATTTATTAGTATTGGGGGCATATCGAGATAATGAAGTTTCACCTGTGCATCCATTTATATTAACAGTGGATGAGATAGTTAAAACAGGGGCAAAAGTGAATACGATTACTTTGCCAGCATTAAACGAACCCGATATAAATTTGTTGGTGGCAGATACGCTAAATTGCAAATCATCTGTTGCTCAACCTTTGACAAAATTAGTGTATGAAAAAACTCAGGGAAATCCTTTCTTTGCTACTCAGTTTCTCAAGGCATTACATGACGATAAGCTAATTAGCTTTAATTGGGAGATTCGGTATTGGCAGTGTGATCTTGCCCAAGTCAAAGCCTTAGCGATCACTGATGATGTCGTTGAATTCATGGCTTTGCAATTGCAGAAGTTACCGCCAGAAACTCAGGATGTTATAAAATTAGCTGCTTGTATTGGAGCGCAGTTTGATTTGAATACATTAGTAATTGTCAGTGAGAAATCTGCGGGAATGACGGCTACGGCTTTATGGAAAGCATTGCAGGAAGGTTTGGTGATTCCCACGAACAAAATTTATAAGTTCTTTACCCAATCGAATAGTGATGAAGTTTTCAAGGCTTCAGCCAATCCAACTTATCGATTTTTACACGATCGCGTCCAACAAGCTGCCTATTCTCTGATTCCCGATGATCTAAAACAAGCAACTCATCTCAAAATAGGACAATTAATTCTACAAAATTCCTCAGAGATAGGCCCCGATGAAAAACTGTTTGATATTGTCGGGCATTTTAATTTAGGAATTGAGTTAATTACTCAACCGAGGGAACGAGAAGCATTAGCTCAACTGAATTTGAAAGCTGGAGTTAAGGCGAGAAAGTCTACAGCTTACGCCGCAGCAAGGATTTATTTACAAATAGGAATTGAGTTACTTACAAGCAAGTGCTGGGTTCATCAGTATGAATTGACTCTAAATCTCTATGTTGCTGCTGCCGAAGTTGTCTATTTGAATCATGACTTTGATGGAATGGAACAGATGGCCACACTGGTTTTGCAATCAGCTCAGACAATTTTAGACAAAGTTAAAATTTACGAAATTTTAATCGTCGCCCAGACAGCTCAAGGCAAGACGTTAGAAGCGATCGCGTTAGGGAGAGATGCACTCTTACAATTGGGTGTTAAACTCCCCACCGAAACTGATGAAACCAAAATTGGCAAAGCACTACAAACCCTTGGCAGCCAACAAGGCGGCAAACTGATTGAAGAACTGGTTAACCTACCACTGATGAGTGATGCCACAACTCAAGCAGCAATACAACTATTGGGAGCTTTATTTCCGCCCGTTTTTCTGGGAATGCCGGGATTGCTACCCATTCTTAGCTCCATGATGGTGAGTTTATCCATCGACTTTGGGAATGCACCCGCATCGACGGTGGGGTATGCAATTCACGGAATGGTATTATGCGCCTTTTTGGAAGAGGTGGAAACAGGCTATAGCTTTGGTAAATTGGCGATGAATTTGCTCGATCGGTTCAATATCCGCGAACTCAAAGCCACAATTCCAGGTTTTTTTGGGAGCTTTATTCAGCATCGCCAAGAAGCTATAAGGGCAACGATACCGACGCTGAAAGGTAGCTATACGGCTGCTATGGAAACAGGAAATTTTTTACAATCTGCTTATAGCATACTCCTCTACCTGGAATCCAACTTTTTTAGTGGGGTGGAACTTGACACTTGGGAGACCGAAATAGCAAGTTATAGTGCTGCGATGACACAGGCAAAACAATATTCGGCTCAGGCGTATTTTGATATTATTCAGCAGACTGTGAATAACTTTAGGAAAGTCTGTATTCCGTCTGATTGCTTAATCGGCTCTGCCTACGATGAAACGGTGATGCTTCCTCAGCATCATCAGAATAATGAACTTACGGCGATCGCTAAGGTCTATGTTTACAAACTTTTACTTGCCTACTGTTATGGAAACAATACGTCTGCCCTAGGCTATATTGCCCAAGCCAAGCCGTATTTGATGGCAATATCGGGATTGATTCATGTCCCCATTTTCCATTTCTATGCAGCCTTGACGTACCTGGCAATCTTCCCCACCAAGCCAGAGCAGGAGCAATCAGAAATACTCGCTCTGATGGAAACTCATCAAACTATTCTGCAACAGCGGGCGCAAAATGCTCCCATGAATCATCTGCATAAGTGGTATTTGGTTGAAGCAGAAAAGCATCGAGTTTTGGGTAATAAATCTGAGGCGATTGAACACTATGATCGGGGTATATACCTCGCTAAAAAAAATCAATTTCTTAATGAAGAAGCATTAGCTAATGAACTGGCAGCCAAATTTTATCTAGAATGGGGTCAAGAAAAATTTGCCAAAATTTATGCACGGGAGGCTTACTATGCCTACAGTCGTTGGGGAGCCAAAGCTAAAGCTATTGATTTAGAACAACGTTATCCTCAACTCCTGCTTCCTATTCTTCAACAAGCTAGCTCCTATGCTTCCTTCAAGGAAACTCTTACGCGGGAAACGATCGCTTCTAGGAGCTCTTCTAGTAGCAACTCTGAATTTCTAGATTTGTCTACTCTGATCAAAGCCTCTCAAGCCATTTCAGGGGAGATTGAACTAGATAAACTCCTGACTACTCTCTTAAAAATAGTGATTACAAATGCTGGGGCAAGCCGGTGTGTATTATTGCTTAAACAAGATATTAATTTACAGGTAGTAGCCCTTGTCGTAGAGGGGCAGGAACCGCAACTATTACCATCAATACCACTAGAATTAAGTCAGGATGTAGCGATTAGTTTGGTCAATACTGTCAAGCGGAGTTTGAAACCGCTGGTACTTGCCGATGCGAGAGTAAATCCTCAGTTTGCTGGAGATAGTTACATTGAACAGCACCAGCCAAAAAGCGTTCTGTGTAGTCCAATCCTTAATCAAGGCAAGTTGATTGGAATTTTATATCTGGAAAATAACTTGACGGTGGGGGCGTTTACCAGCGATCGGGTTGAAGTGCTGAATCTAATTTGCTCTCAAGCTGCCATTTCTTTGGAAAATGCCCGTCTTTATCAAGAATCCCAACAAGCCCTTACAGACCTCAAACAGGCACAACTAAAAATAGTCCAAAGTGAAAAAATGTCGGCATTGGGCAACTTAGTGGCTGGGGTCGCTCACGAAATCAACAACCCTGTAGGCTTCCTTGCTGGCAACATTACCCCTGCTTTAGATTACATTAATGATTTGTTTGGATTGCTCGATCTATTTGGGCAAGAATATCCTAATTACACTGCGGCAATTAAAGAGGAAATTGAAGCGATCGACCTCGATTATATCCGGGAAGACTTACCAAAGTTAGTGGGTTCCATGAGCGAAGGAGTCAAGCGAATCAAAAGCATCAGCACCAGTCTTCGCATCTTTTCCCGTGCTGATAGCGATCGCCCCGTCCCCTCCAATATCCACGAGGGTCTCGAAAGCACCTTGATGATCCTAAAACATCGCCTCAAAGCTTCGGACACACGCCCAGAGATTCAAGTCATCAAGAAATACGGTGATTTGCCGAAAGTAGAGTGCTATGCAGGTCAGCTAAATCAAGTTTTTATGAATCTGTTGAGTAATGCGATCGATGCCCTAGATGAATCAAATACTGGACGGAGCTTTGCAGAGATTAAAGAGGCTCCTAATAAAATTATTATCGAAACCAAATTATCGGGGGAGCCTCAACAAGTTGTGATTCGGATTGAAGACAATGGGGTTGGCATTAATGAGGCGGTGCGAGACAAGATTTTTGATGATTTATTTACGACAAAGGAAGTCGGTAAAGGGACGGGGTTGGGGTTAGCGATCGCACGGCAGATTGTTGTTGAGAAACACTCTGGTATTTTAGAAGTAAATTCAGCGTTAGGTCAAGGTGCAGAGTTTTTGATTACAATTCCCGTCAAGACAATAGAATCAAGATAGTTGTGATGCAGCAATGAATGACATCCTCCTGTGGTTCGTCCGCATATCTCGTGCTGGGAAAGGTTGATATTAGAACAATATAGACCATTAGCCAATAAAGTTAAAAACATTAGTATCAATTGGGATGTTTCCCGATCTGGTTGATAAGCTATAACTATAAGGTCTAGCCACCAAAATTTTTTGAGGACTGGAAAATGGATGTCATCACTCACCTACCTGGGTATCAGATCGCAGAACAAATCTATGCAGGCTCTCGCACCCTCGTTTATCGGGGTGTTCGAGATAGCGATCGCACTCCTGTTGTCATCAAACTACTGCGAAACGAATACCCCAATTTCAACGAACTTGTCGGGTTTCGCAATCAGTACACCATTGCCAAAAATCTTAACTTCCCCAGTATAGTTAAACCTCTGACTCTAGAAGTCTATCACAATAGCTATGCCTTAGTCATGGAGGACTTTGGAGGGATTTCCCTATCTAATTATCTCCATATCGCCACTGATAAAAACCAACCTGCTAAATCTTTATCTTTAACAGAATTTCTCAACTTGGCACTGCAACTAACAGACATTCTCCACTATCTTTACCAAAACCGAGTCATTCACAAAGATATTAAACCCGCTAATATTCTGATTAATCCCGACACTAAACAAATAAAACTAATTGATTTCAGTATTGCATCTCTGCTACCACGAGAAACTCAAGAAATTCAGAATCCCCACATCCTTGAAGGGACATTAGCCTATCTCTCTCCCGAACAAACCGGACGAATGAATCGGGGTATTGACTATCGTAGCGACTTTTATGCCCTCGGTGTCACTTTTTATGAATTATTGACAGGACATTTACCATTTATCTCTGATGACCCGATGGAACTGGTGCATTGCCATCTCGCCAAAGAGTCAATACCGATACATCAAATTCATCCAAAAATCCCCATAGTTTTATCGCATATAGTTAGTAAATTGACGACCAAAAATGCTGAAAGTCGCTATCAAAGTGCATTAGGATTAAAACATGATTTAGAAATTTGTTTAGTTCACTTAGAAAAAACTGGTAACATTGAGGCTTTTGATTTAGGACAGGAAGATATTACAGACAGGTTCCTGATACCAGAAAAACTGTACGGTAGAGAAAAAGAAGTCGCTCGTCTATTAGCTGCCTTTGAAAGAGTCAGCACAGGCAGTACAGAAATGATGCTAGTAGCAGGTTTTTCTGGAATTGGCAAAACCGCAGTCGTGAATGAAGTTCACAAGCCAATTGTCCGACAACGTGGCTATTTCATCAAAGGCAAATACGACCAGTTCCAGCACAATATTCCCTTAAACGCATTTGTGCTAGCATTCAGGGATTTAATGGGGCAATTAATATCAGAATCAGATGCTCAGTTACAAATATGGAAAAGCAATATTTTGACAGCAGTTGGCGACAATGGACAAGTCTTGATTGATGTAATTCCTGAGCTAGAACGCATCATTGGTAAACAGCCAATAGCACCAGAACTATCGGCAAGTGCCGCCCAAAATCGCTTTAATTTGCTGATGCAGAAATTTGTGCAAGTATTTACGCAAGCCGAATATCCTTTAGTAATGTTTTTAGATGATTTGCAGTGGGCAGATTCGGCATCCTTGAAATTGTTGCAACTGTTGATGGAAGATACGGGACATTTATTGGTGTTAGGTGCTTATCGAGATAATGAAGTGTCTCCTACTCATCCATTTATTTTGACGGTGGATGGGATTATAAAATCCGGGGCAACGGTGAATACAATTACTTTGGCTCCTTTGCAAAAAGATGAGATTAATCAATTGATTTCAGATACTCTTAGTTGCGGATCAGAGATTGGCCAACCTCTGAAAAAACTTGTGTATCAAAAAACTCAAGGTAATCCATTTTTTGCTACGCAATTCCTGAAGGCTTTACATGACGATGGGCTGATTACTTTTGAGCCCCCTGTGTCCCCCACCCCCCTTTTATCCCCCCTTACCAAGGCGGGACAGACGGGGGTACAAGGGGGGTGGCAGTGCGATATTGCTCAAGTGAAAGCCTTGGCAATTACTGATGATGTGGTAGAGTTTATGGCACTGCAATTGCAGAAAATGCCGTTTCCTACTCAGGAAATGCTTAAATTAGCCGCTTGTATTGGGTCCCAGTTTGATTTAGCTACTTTGGCAATCGTCAGTGAAAAGTCGGCGGAAGTTGCGGCTACTGCTTTATGGAAATCTTTGCAAGAAGGTTTGATTATTCCGACTACGGAAGCTTATAAGTTCTTTACTCAATCTGATAATGAGTCGGTTTCTAGTGCAGCGGCTAATCCGACTTATCGGTTTTTGCACGATCGCGTCCAGCAAGCTGCCTATTCTCTGATTCCAAACGATCGCAAGCAAGCAACACATCTACAGATCGGTCAACTACTTTTAAGAAATACTGTTGTGGCAGAGCGTGAGGAAATCTTATTCGAGATTGTCAATCAACTAAATCGCGGTCGCTACTTATTAACTGATCCAGAAGAACAGGAAAGATTGAGCCAGTTAAACTTATTGGCAGGACGAAAAGCTAAAACTTCTACTGCATATACTGTTGCCTGCGAGTATATAACTACGGGCATGGAATTATTGAGAGAAGACTGTTGGAATATTCAATATGAATTATGCTTTGCGCTCCACAAAGAACGGGTTGAAGTTGAATATTTAAATGGCAATATTGAAGCATCACAAATCTGGATCGATCGCACTATCGAACGGACAAGAACTGCCCTAGATAAGGCAGAAATTTACAACTTGGCAATTATTCAATATACCCTACGAGCTGAGTATCCAGAAGCTATTGCTGCGGGGATGAAAGCTTTATCGTTGTTTGGTATTGATATTACCGATGAGGATTTTGAGGTGGTACGCGATCGCGAAATTGCGACTGCTCAAGCCATCTTAGAAAGCCGAGGGATTGCTTCTCTCAGCGATTTACCCATGATGACCGATCCTGAGAAAAAAATGGCTACAAAGTTAGCTATTGCTATGGGCCCGCCCACCTATCGATCGCATCAGCGTCTGTGGTCAGTCATTTGTGCCAAGGCTGTTAATTTGTGTTTGGAGTATGGTAATACGCCTGAAATAGGCTATATTTACCCAGCCTACGGTGGCTTAAGCGGTTATGCTTTAAATAACTATCAAAATACAGGTGAGTTAATCGATTTAACGTTGCAATTAATGCCCAAGTTTAATGATAGTTCGGCTGAAAGTGTAGCCTATTTAATGATTGGTAGTTCCCTCCGTCATTGGTCTCATCCTCTTAGATTAGCCAGCCAAGATTACCAAAAGTCCTATCAAATTGGTTGGGAATCAAGCAATTTACAATATGCTGCTTATGCTTTTGGACACAATATGTACTGTCGTTTTTACCAGGGAGTAGAACTGAAAGAATTAGAGGGAGAAATTAATCAATCACTGGCTTTTAGTAAACAGCAAAAAAATCAATGGTCTATCGATATACTAACTGGTGGTCAAATGCTTGTAGCCAAGTTGAGAGGAACAAAAACTTGGTCAAAAAGTATAGAAAATGAGTATCTCCAACGCTGCCGAAAACATAAAAACTGGCAAGTTATCTGTATTTATACTATTCTTAAAAGCAAAATCCTCTACCTCTGCGATTGCCCAGAGTCAGCTTTAGAATCTGCCGAGAAAGCTGAAGCTGAGATTGTTAATGTTGCTCCCCAAGGCTTACTTCCCTATGCCAGACATCGCTTTATCTATGCTCTACTGTTATGCGAAAGTTACGAGCGAATACCACAAGCCAAACAATCCGATCTGTGGCAAAAGTTGATAGAGTATAAACAGCAATTAGCTGTTTGGGCGCAAAACTGCTCGGAGAATTTTAGCGCTGCCTCCGAGCTAATTTCAGCAGAAATGGCGCGTATTTCTGGAGATAAATTATCGGCAATTGAACTGTACGATCGCGCCATTTCCCTCGCAAAAGAGCATCAATTTCTCAACGAAGAAGCACTAGCTAATGAACTTGCAGCCAAATTCTATCTCAATTGGGGTAAAGAAAAAGTCGCTCAAGCCTACATGATTGAGGCCTATTACTGTTATGCCCGGTGGGGCGCCCAAGCCAAAGTTGCTGATTTAGAACAACGTTATCCTCAACTTCTCGATCCTCTCCTTCAGCCACCCCGATCGTCTACCTCTTTTAAGGAAACTCTTACCCTTGAAACGATGGCTTTTAACCGCTCTTCTAGCACAGCCTCGGAAGTTCTAGATTTGGCAACTCTGCTCAAGGCATCTCAAGCGATTTCAGGGGAAATTGAACTCGATAAACTCTTGACTACTCTGTTACAAATAGTGATGACAAATGCTGGGGCAAGTAAGTGTGTCTTACTGCTAAAAAAAGATATTGAGTTACAGGTAGCAGCCTTTGTGGAAGAGGGACAAGAACCGCAGCTATTACCACCCATTCCGCTAGAATCAAGTCAGAATGTGGCGATCGCTTTGGTGAATACTGTTAAGCGGAGTTTGAGACCTCTGGTACTGGTTGATGCTAGGTTATGTACTGAGTTTTCTGGAGATAGTTACATTGAAAAACACCAGCCTAAAAGTGTGCTTTGCAGTCCAATTCTAAATCAAGGTAACTTGATTGGAATTTTATATTTGGAAAATAATCTGACAATTGGAGCCTTTACAAGCGATCGCGTCGAACTGCTCAATCTGCTCTGCTCCCAAGCAGCAATTTCCTTCGAAAATGCCCGCCTCTATCAACAGTCACAACAAGCTTTGACAGAACTCCGTGCCAGCGAAGCCCGCTTCCATAAGATGGCTGACAATATTCCAGGGATGGTTTTTCAATTACAATTGGCTGCTGATGGTGGTAAGTCTATAACCTACGCAAGTTCTGGTTGCGTCAATCTGTATGAAGCTGAGTCAGAAATGGTTATGGCAGGAATCATCAATGTCTTCGATGCAGTTTATGTCGGCGATCTCGCTGATGTTGAACAAGCAATTACCAAATCTGCCCAAACCCTGACCCCATTTAATCATGAATGGCGCAGTGTCACCCCGTCCGGGACGATAAAATGGGTGCAAGCAATATCTCAACCAGAACGACGAGGCGATGGGTCAACTGTATGGGATGGTGTTGTCTTTGATGTGAGCGATCGTAAACGTAGCGAAGCTGAATATAAAGCTGCGGAAGCAGCCCTGCAAATTTCCGAACAGAACCTCCGCACTATCTTCAATAACGTCAGTAGTGCCATCATAATTCACGATCTGCATGGCAAAGTGCTCGATGTTAATAACCGAGTGCTAGAAATGTTTGATGTGGAGCGAGAGCAAGCGCTGCAATGCTCGATCTTGGATGACTATTCTACACCGGATAATCCGTTCCATCTGGTAGAAGACTGGTGGAGAAGGGTATTAGCCGGGGAAACGATTCAATTTGAGTGGAATGTCAGAAAAATTGATTCTAATACAGTCTTTGAGGTCGATGTCACCCTCAACCGCATCATCCTCGATGGCAAACCAGTGATTCTTGGTAATGTGCTGGATATTAGCGATCGCAAACGCGCCGAAAATGAACGTCAACAAAAGTCAGAAGCTTTAGAAAAGACTTTACGAGAACTTCAACAAGCTCAAATCCAACTTATCCAAGGTGAAAAAATGTCAGCTTTGGGTAACTTAGTCGCTGGTGTCGCTCATGAAATTAACAACCCTGTCGGCTTCCTGACTGGCAACATTACCCCTGCCTTAGATTACATTAACGATTTGTTTGGATTGATCGATCTAGTGCAAAAAAAATATCCCCAACTAGAGCCAGAGATTGAAAAAGAAATCGAAACCATTGAGCTTGACTACATCCGGGAAGACTTACCCAAGTTAATTGAATCGATGCAAGAAGGCGTGAAGCGAATTCAAGACATTAGTATTAGTCTGCGGACATTCTCGCGTGCGGATAGCGATCGCCCCATAGCCTGTAATATTCACGATGGCATTGATAGCACAATTATGATCCTTAAACATCGTCTGAAAGCAAGCGACACTCGCCCCGAAATCCAAGTCATTAAGGACTATGGCAATATCCCAAAAATCGAATGCTATGCCGGACAATTAAATCAGGTATTTATGAATATTTTGGGGAATGCGATCGATGCTTTGAATGAATTAAATATTGGACGGAGTTTTGCCGAAATTAAAGCCCATGCCAATCAAATTATCGTCAAGACCGAATTATCTGGCGATAGAAAACAGGTAGTAATTCGGATTAAAGACAATGGTATTGGCATGAGTGAAACGGTGCGAGAGAAAGTTTTTGATAATTTATTTACTACTAAGAGTGTAGGGAAAGGAACAGGATTGGGATTAGCGATCGCGCGTCAAATTGTAGTAGAAAAACATCACGGACAAATTAAAGTTGAGTCTGTCCCTAGCGAGGGGAGTGTGTTTTCGATCACTATCCCTGTCATCTAAGGGAATATAATAGAATTCAATATTATATCAACACATTTGAAATACTACCCAATTAACGATTGCAAAACATCAGGTCGGCTAACCTTATTTCGGTAAATTTCCAAGTGAACCATTATCTAGGTATAACATGAATCCAAATAAAACCATACCTTTAAGACTTGTGCTAGTAGTTCCGTTTGTATTGCAAGTCTTTGCAGCCGTTGGACTGACTGGCTATCTGTCCCTGCGAAATGGACAGATAGCGGTCAATGATGTTTCAAGTCAGTTGCGTAAAGAGATCGGCGATCGCATTAACCAGCAAGTCCTGAACTATTTGGAAAGACCTTATATTGCTGGACAAGCGATTGTCGCGGCTGCTCAAGAGGGGCAGTTAGATTTAACAGATGTCACCAAACTGGAACGGACTTTCTGGCGGTTGGTTAGCCAAGGTACGATCGAATTTATGCAAATTGGCTTGGCTGATGGCACGGGTATCACCTTAGAGAATACACCCAAGGACGGCATCGTTTCTCGTATTGGTTCCAAAGCGAATCTACCTCAGCGTGAAATCTACCAACTGAACGATCGAGGTCAACAAACTAGGTTGGTAGAAACTCAAGCAAAGTTTGACCCCCGGACTCGACCCTGGTATAAAACTGCACAGAAAGCCGGAAAACCAACCTGGTCATCTCAGCCCTATTTAAGCCAGGTGGATAAATTGGTGACAATTTCTCTATCTCAGCCAATCTACGACAACAATCGAGTATTGTTGGGAGTTCAAAACAGTAACTTTCGGATTAGCAAGATTCATACCTTTCTCAGTCAGCTAAAGGTGGGTCAAACAGGACAAACATTTATCATCGATCGCTCGGGCAACTTGATTGCCAGTTCAACGATCGAAAATCCTTACATTATTGATCTTAAAAAAAAGGATTTGCAACAAATTCCTGCCGTCAAGTCTGAAAGTTCTGTAATTAGTGCCACAGCGCAAGCAATCCTCGATCGATTTGGTAACTTTAACGCCATTACACAGAGTCAACAGCTTGATTTTTGGCTGGCAAATCAGCATCAGTTAGTTCAAGTTTCAGCCATTCGAGACGAACGAGGTATCGATTGGCTCAGCGTCATTGTGGTGCCCGAATCAGATTTCATGGCACAAATTGATGCCAACACGCGCACCACAATTTTACTCTGTTTGGCGGCGTTGGGTTTGGCAACTATTCTAGGCATCTATACTTCTCGCTGGATTACCAGTCCGATTCTGAAATTACAAAAGGCAAGTGAGGCGATCGCATCTGGCTCTCTTGACCAAACAGTGGCAGTTAAAGGGATTGATGAATTAGAAGCCCTGGCTGGTTCCTTTAACCAAATGGCAGGACAATTGCGAACTTCCTTTACAGAACTAGAAACTCGTGTAGAAGAACGCACCGCCGAACTCACTATTGCCAAAGAAGCTGCCGATAATGCCAACCAAGCCAAGAGCGATTTCCTCGCCAACATGAGCCACGAACTTCGCACACCTCTCAACGGGATTCTCGGCTATGCCCAAATCCTCGAACGTTCCAAAACTATACCCGAAAAAGAACGTCATGGTATAAATATTATCCACCAATGTGGCTCTCATCTACTAACATTAATCAACGATATTTTAGACCTTTCCAAAATCGAAGCCCGCAAACTAGAACTTACCTCCAAAGCCATTCACTTGCCATCTTTCCTGCAAGGAGTAGTAGAAATCTGTCGAGTGCGTTCAGACCAAAAAGGTATCGAGTTCATTTATCAACCAGATACAAACTTACCCACAGGAATTATAGCTGACGAAAAACGACTCCGCCAAGTGCTACTCAATCTCTTAGGAAATTCGATTAAATTCACTGATAAAGGCAGCGTGACCCTCAAGGTAGAAGTGATAGAATCAAATGCAACAATGCCATTGCCTCAGCTTAAATTTCAAGCGATCGATACAGGAGTTGGCATCGCATCTGACCAAGTAAACAAACTATTCCAAGCATTTGAACAAGTAGGCGATCGCAAACGCCACGCGGAAGGCACAGGCTTAGGTTTAGCCATCAGTCAAAGAATTGTGGAATTGATGGGCGGAAAAATTCAAGTTGAAAGCCATCTGGGAATAGGCAGTAACTTCTACTTTGAAGTAGCACTGCCGATCGCTATCGACTGGGCACAAAAAAGTTCAGTCAAAGACGGGCGCACAATTATCGGCTATGAAGGGCCACCATGCCACATATTGATCGTGGATGACCGTTGGGAAAATCGGTCAGTATTGGCGAACCTGCTAGAGCCTCTAGGGTTCACATTTACTGAAGCAGAGAATGGTCAAGAAGCCTTAGAAAAAGCTATAGAAAAACTGCCAGATTTAGTTATAACTGACTTAGCGATGCCAGTAATGGATGGCTTTGAAATGCTCAAACAGTTACGAAAATTGGAGGATATCAAGCATTTACGGGTGATAGTATCTTCCGCATCGGTGGCAGAAATAGACCAGCAGAAAAGCTTAGATATGGGTGGAGATGACTTTCTGGCCAAACCCGTTGATGCAAAGGAGTTGTTGACTTTGCTTGCCAAACATTTACAACTCATCTGGAAATATCATGTAACTGAGTTAACAACAAGCAATAATGAAGTATCCACGAAAGAACTAATTCCCCCATCGGCTGCGGATTTGCAAATTTTACTAGAACTGGCACAGGATGGCTTCCTCAGAGAATTGGCAGAAACCGCCGCTCAAATTGGGCAAAAGGATCAGCGCTATCAGCCCTTTATTCAGCAAGTAATACAATTAGCTAAGCAATTCCAAACTGAGAAGATCGAGGAATTAATTCAAGAACATCTCACTAATAATAGTTAAAAGTTGGATGGCTATGACTATGACCAT
The DNA here is from genome assembly GCF_036701355.1 of Microcoleus sp. Pol12B3. Lineage (NCBI taxonomy): Bacteria > Bacillati > Cyanobacteriota > Cyanophyceae > Oscillatoriales > Microcoleaceae > Microcoleus > Microcoleus sp. Pol12B3. Next base: position 1,764 of record NZ_JAUBQS010000097.1, on the reverse strand, counting down.
AGGTTTAACTGGCTTAATTTTAATTGTTGATGATACTCCCACAAATTTGGATGTCATCTCGGAAGCGTTGAGTAATGCGGGGTATAAGGTGGCGATCGCTACCAGTGGCGAACGCGCTCTGCAACAAGTTGAGCGGCGACCCCCCGATCTGATTTTACTGGATGTGATGATGCCAGGAATTGATGGATTTGAAACCTGTCAACGCCTTAAAGCTAATTCCAAAACTTGCGATATTCCAGTTATGTTCATGACCGCTCTGGCTGATGTAGACAACAAAATTAAAGGGCTTAACCTTGGTGCAGTAGACTACGTTACCAAGCCCTTCCAAGAACAAGAAGTGTTAGCGCGAGTGAAAACTCATTTACAGTTGCGTCTCTTGACTCAAAACTTAGAACAGCAAGTGGCTCAAAAAACTGCTGAATTAAAAGCAGCTCATATCCAAGTCATTCAACGCGAAAAATTGTCTGCTTTGGGCAACTTGGTGGCTGGTGTTGCCCACGAAATTAATAACCCCGTTGGCTTTCTTTCTGGCAATATTCAGCCCGCTTTAGACTACATCAAAGATTTGTTTGGATTGCTGGATTTAATTCAGCAAGAATCTGCTAATTTCAGTGTGGCAATTCAAGAGGAAATTGCAGCGATTGACCTCGACTACATCCGTGAAGACTTACCTAAGTTAGTTGGCTCGATGCAAGAAGGAGTAAACCGGATTAAAGACATTAGCATCAGCTTGCGGACATTCTCGCGTGCTGATAGCGATCGCCCCGTTGCCTGCAATATCCACGACGGGATGGATAGCACAATTACGATCTTAAAACATCGCCTCAAGGCAAACGACACTCGCCCTGAGATTCGGGTAATTAAAGATTATGGTGATTTACCAGAAGTAGAATGCTATGCAGGACAGATCAATCAGGTATTTATTAATTTGTTGGCTAATGCGATAGATGCTTTAGAAGAATCAAATACGGGACGTAGTTATGCTGAAATCAAAATTAATCACAATCAAATTATTATCAAGACTGAATTATCGGCAGATCGGCAGAAAGCAATAATTAGTATCAAAGATAACGGTATTGGCATGAGTGAGACGGTGATGGATAAGGTTTTTGATGATTTATTTACAACTAAAGGTGTGGGTAAAGGCACGGGATTGGGATTGGCGATCGCACGGCAGATTGTAGTTGAGAAACACGGCGGTACAATCGAGGTAAATTCTGTAGTTGGAGAAGGGACGGAGTTTACGATATCATTGCCTACAAACCGATGAAGTTAATTATGCGATCGCCGAATTTAACTCTTACACAAAGAGGCGCACATTAATTTTTAGCAGTCAATATTTGAGATGAGGATAGCCAAAATGAATGCAGGTATAGATTTAACCAGTCCAATTTCCGGATACCGTCTAATCGAGCAACTGTACAGTGGTTCTAAAACCCTGGTTTATCGAGCCAGCCGAGAAACAGATCAGATTCCAGTTGTCATTAAACTATTAAATCGAGACTATCCCAGCTTCAGCGAACTGCTGCAATTCCGCAACCAGTACACCATCGCCAAAAATCTACGTCTGCCGGGAGTCGTTGAACCTTACAGTCTGGAATCCTACCGCAACAGCTATGCCCTAGTAATGGAGGATTTTGGGGGTATTTCTCTGCGAGACTACGCCCAAAAGCAAGCGCTGACTCTGGCAGAAATATTGGAAATTGCCATTCAAATAACTGATATCCTTGACGGACTGTACCGAAACAGAGTCATTCACAAAGA
>NZ_JAUBQS010000096.1:0-15379 GCF_036701355.1 Microcoleus sp. Pol12B3 | reverse complement strand
GCTGAAGATCCTGAGTTTGAAACGTTCTACACTAAGAACATTCTGCTTAACGAAGGCATTCGTGCTTGGATGGCTCCTACGGACCAACCCCACGAAAACTTCATCTTCCCTGAAGAAGTTCTGCCTCGCGGTAACGCTCTGTAATCAGCGCGAAATATCAAAATTTCCCACATTTAAAAAGGGTAAGATAAAGCAGTTTAGGCTTTACCCTTAATACTTAAAAAGCTCCTGCCTGGTGGCGGGAGCTTTTTGTTTGCAGGATTCGATCGAATTAGCACCCTAAAAAAAGTTGATTGTGTACAAAAACCAACTCTACCTGCGACTAGAACAACTTGTGTCTTTATATGTGGTGAAGTCTCCTATCTGGCAAGAAATCGATCGGTCTTTCTCCGCCGCCAGAGTTGTCATGCACCTGATAACCGCACAGCCCGGATTCTGAAGAAAATATAAACAAATGGCGGAAACTGCGATCGCCCGATTGCTGTAGAGATCGATCGAAGACCTTGCAGCAGCAGTAATTTGCCCTCATCTTACAAAAATCTCAATTTGCCTCCCCCCACTTCTAATTCCTTGTGTTATTCTAATAATTGTGAATACTAGAATGATACTCAGAACGCAAGTTCTTCTGGTAACGCTGGCAATGGCTAGCGCACAAATCATCACCTTAAATCTTGTATTTAGGTGATGTGCGTTCCAATATTAAGCCATTTAGCTAAACCTGGAGGTGATGCCCATGATAGAAAGTAGTAAACGCATGGGTCATCAGATTGGAAACTACCGGCTGTGCGCCGGGGCCGCTCACTAGCAGTCAGCCGTCGTTTCCAACGGGAAACGACTTCCACGGGGAACCAGGCTGAGCTAGGGATTCTCCCGGCAGTCAGGTTCTAATCTGAAGACCCGCTAGACCGCTCTCACCTCAAATAGTGTTAAATCTTGAGTATTAAAACTTGAGAGTCAACGCTATTGGTGAGAGCGGATAGTTTTTGGTCAGGGTTTCTACACGTTGGCAGTTAATTTGCCATTGCTAATCCCAAAGAAAAAATTTATGGCTGAGCTAATTAACAATACTGAAATTCAAGAGCGTGCCAATCAATTGTCAGGCTGGACGGTTGAAGGTGACAAACTGCGGTGTACCCGTTTATTTAAAAATTTTATCGAAGCGATCGCCTTTGTAAATAAGTTGGTCGCCCCCTCAGAAACCGCAGGACATCACCCCGACATAGAAATCTCCTACAACAAAGTTACAGTTAACTTGACAACCCACGATGCCGGAGGCTTAACTGAGAAAGACTTTGCGCTAGCCCAAGAGATTTCTACGCTAGATTAAAAGAGTGTCCGTTGGCCTAACAAGAGCCACTGCATCTAGCGACAGTCCCCGATCGCGGAAAGCTCGCAAATAAAAAATCGACTAGGGGTTAAAATCGGGTGTGAAAAAGTCGAGAGGCCAAACGTTCAATGTATAAAAGGCTATTCCCCATCATCCGAACATGATCGTATTTGAAAAGCCAGAGTTCAAGAACGAGTCTGCCGCAGAAAAAACCGATCTGATAGAAAAGCTTTTAGATATTGGCGCAGCTTTGTCAAGCGCCCAAGACTTGGGCGAGTTGTTAAACTTAATTTTATCCAAAAGTAGGGAAATTACCTACAGCGATGCTGGTAGCGTTTACTTAGTAGATCACAGTGACGAAACATCTAAGCTGCTGTTCAAGGTAGCCCAAAATGCTTCTAAACCGAGCCTGTCGTTTAAAGAGTTCGCTCTGCCACTGACCGACAAAAGTTTGACAGGATACGTGGCAATTACAGGTCAAAGTTTGAACCTGTCTGATGCCTACGACTTACCCCCGGGCGTACCCTATCGGCTAGATACCAGTTTTGACAGGGATATTAATTACCGCACTTGTTCGGTAATGGTACTGCCGATGCAAAACCGACAGGGCGAGACAATAGGCGTACTGCAACTGATCAACCGCAAAACAAAGGCAGATACGGTGCTGACAGCAGACAATGCCTGGGAATCGACTCAGCAGTATTCCGAGTGGGAAGAAAGGATAGTTCGATCGCTCGCTTCTCAAGCAGCAATCTCGATCGAGCGCAATCAGCTCCAAGATAGCATAGAAAATTTGTTCGAGGGCTTCGTGAAAGCCTCGGTGCAAGTCATAGAAGCCAGAGATCCCTGTACCTACGGTCATTCAGAACGAGTAGCAGCCCTCACAGTACGCCTTTCAGAAGAAGTAAACACCGTCAGCAGCGGACGACTGCGCTCTATTTACTTTAACAGCCGCCAAATTCAAGAAATTCGCTACGCCGCCCTGCTGCACGATTTTGGCAAAATCGGAGTCTCCGAAGCAGTTTTGACCAAACAGAAAAAGCTCTACCCCGCACAGCTAGAAATTATTCGCCACCGCTTTGGCTTAGCTCAGCGGACGATGGAAATGGAATGCGTCCAGTCTAAATATAAATACTTGCTGGAGCATTCAGCCTACCGAAAACACCCCCTCCAGGAGCCAGAGTGCCCTCAATGCCAGGAAATTGAACAGCTAGACACTAAGCTAGCAGAGGCGAAAGCCAGATTAGCAGAATACTGGGAAGTGCTGCTAGAGGCAAACGAGCCTCACATTTTGGCAGCAGAACCCCTAGCTCAACTGCGAGAGATTTCTCGACAAACTTACAGAGATATAGATGGGGCAAAGAAACCCCTGCTGAACCCAGACGAGATCGTGCAATTGATGGTGTCGAGGGGCAACCTGACGCCGGAAGAACGATCGGCAATAGAATTTCACGTAACTCACACTTACGAGTTTCTGAAACAAATTCCTTGGACAAAAGATTTAAAAAATGTTCCAGACATTGCCTACGGACATCACGAAAAACTCGACGGCACAGGCTATCCGCGAGGCCTAAACAAGTCAGAAATTCCAATTCAAGCGCAATTGATGACGATCGCCGATATTTACGACGCCCTGACAGCAGGCGATCGCCCGTACAAACGAGCTCTGCGAACAGACGTAGCGATGAAAATTTTGTGGCAAGAAGCAGCTCACAACAAAATCAACGCCGATTTGTTAGAATTGTTCGACCATCGCCAAGTCTTTACCGTCCTCGGTCACAGCTTGGAGGTTAAAGTCGAATCAGCCTAGACGAGTCGGGCGCGCTGTGCTAAAAAGTAAATAGGCGATCGGGCGCTATAAAGTGGGATCGGTAAAATCAATCGACAGCCCAAGCATGGTCTGGTTTTGACGCAGTTGAGAACAGGTGAAAAAACAGGCTCGCTGCAGCCGTCAGTCACATCTATATACTCGGTCAGCCCGAAAGAATCAAAAGAAAAAGTGAATTTTAGGTCTCTTTTTAGAGTATGCTAGTTGAGCAACGACTGACCACATAGAAGACTAGAAAAGTTTCTCTGTAATCGGTGTGAGGATGAGAGTGAATATGTCGAAATTTTTGTGGAGTTACTTACTAATCAGCCCAGCAGTCTTAGGAGCTACCCTAGTAGTTTCTTCGAGCGCGATGGCAGCAGACGCTCAGCAGGCTGCTGATGCGCTCAATCCCGCTGTCGCTAAAGCTGAAACCGCTGAAACCTCCGAAGCGAAACTAAATGCTTTAGCTGCTGTTTCCGAAACAACTGCAGCCTCCGAGCCAGTAGAAGAAATTTCCCAAGTCGCTGGCAACGAAACCAAGGCAGCGATGGCAGATGTGGCCACGGCTGCACCTGAAAGTGCGATCGTCGGAGCCAACACAGCCCCTGCTGAGGCAAATCCCCAAGCGGCATCACAACCTACAAGTGAAGCTTTAGCCGCAGTTGAGACAACAGTCGCTCAACCAGTAGAAAATTCTGCCCCGGCAGCCCAACTAGAAACTCCCGCCCCGGCAGCTACCGCTCTCCCAGAGCAAATCGGTGCAGTTCAATTAGAAACTCCAGCCCCGGCAGTGGCAGAGTCGGCAGAACAAAGTTTGCCAAAACCGGCTGAATCTGTAGCCCAAACTGCCGCACCACAAGAGCAAAACCCAGCCACCACATTAGAACAGCTCAACCAGTACAGCACCGAAGGTGCTGCCGGTGGCGAAACTGAAGGTCAAGTTACCTCAGTATCTCAACTTTCCGACGTGCGGCCCACAGACTGGGCATTCCAAGCACTGCAATCCCTAGTCGAGCGCTACGGCTGTATTGCCGGTTATCCCGACGGCACCTTCCGCGGGAACCGCGCAATGACTCGCTACGAATTCGCAGCCGGTTTAAATGCTTGCTTAGACAAGGTGAGCGAGCTAATTAGAGGTGGCACTGGCAACTTCGCTACGAGAGATGACTTGGCAGCCCTCCAACGGCTCCAAGAAGAATTTGCAGCGGAACTGGCAACCCTGCGCGGTCGCGTCGATGCTCTCGAAGCTCGGACATCCGAACTCGAAGCCAACCAATTCTCCACCACTACTAAGCTGACTGGGGAAGCAATTTTCGCTCTCAGCGATGACTTTGGTGGCAACGTTGGCTTGTTTGGCAGAGACGAAAGAAGATTAGGCAGCGACAACAATGAAGCTGTCTTCCAACAACGGGTGCGCCTGAATTTAAATACTAGCTTCACCGGCAGGGACTTACTGCTGACCAGGCTTCAAGTCGGCAACGGTCGCAACTTCAACCTTGGTGCTACAAGCGAAGGCACTCAAACTTGGAACGTAGTCGGCAGAACCGATAACGTTGTGGCCCTCGACACCTTGCTATACAAGTTCCCCGTCGGTCAGCGACTCAACGTTAGCCTGATAGCCAACGCTGGCGTTTGGGACGACATTATGCCGACTGTCAACCCTTACTTTGAAGACTTTGACGGCGGCAACGGAGCGCTGAGCGCCTTTGGACAGCGCAACCCCATCTACCGCTTGGGCGGTGGCGCAGGTATTGGCTTTGACTATGCCTTTGGCGGCAGGGGCTTACTTGGCGGCGTGTTCGGCCCAACTTCTCTGTCATTTGGTTATTTGGCGTCAAATGCAGCCAGTCCGGTTAAGGGTGCTGGGTTGTTGAACGGCGACTACGCGGCGATGGGTCAGTTGACTTTTACTCCTGGACGCAACTTGCAAGTTGCTTTCAACTATAACCACGGTTACTTTAACCGAGGTAACTTCGGCTTTGACAACGGTTTGGGCAATGGAATCGACAATCTCGGCGGTTTCACCGGTACCGGCGTGGCTAATTCTCTCAACGGTTTGAGCGAGGGCTTTGACGGCTTCCGGGCTCGCAAAGTTGTCACCAACTCCTACGGCGCTCAGGCTTCGTTGCGACTGAGCCCGAGATTTATCCTTGGTGGCTGGGCAGGTTTAACCAATGCCCGAATTCTCGGCATCGGCGATGCGAAAATCTGGAACTACGCTGTCACCTTGGCTTTGCCTGATTTAGGGAAAGAAGGCAACTTGCTAGGGCTCGTGGTAGGTCGTGAGCCTTACTTGGATGACCTGGAAGCATCGAGGAGTTTGCGGAACTTCCGCAACGATGACTCGTATCACGTTGAAGGGTTCTACAAGTTTCAGCTCTCGGACAACATTTCTGTTACTCCGGGCGTGATTTGGGTGACAAATCCTAATCAAGATGACCGTAATGATGACATCATCATTGGTACTCTGAGAACTACTTTTACGTTCTAAGAGCGGGTTAGAGGAGGCAGGGAGGTTATACCCTCTCTGGCGGCCACTCTAAAGGCCAAGTTTAGCCCTGCCGAGCGCAGGGCTTTTTTGTTTGCGGGACGAAGGGGGCGCCAAGAATATATTCAAAATTAAAAATTATTAGTGATAGACGCAGAAACCCAGTTTATTGAGGTAATGCCGTCGTAGAAGCGGAGATAGTCGAAACTAGCAACTGGGTTTCACAGAAGCGCGAGTGCCGATCATCCCAAGGATGAAGCAATGAAAGTCGATTAAGTTCAGTGGAAAACCGGGGTATAATAAAAGGTAAAGTTAGGAGTTAGAATTAAGAACTCAACATTGAGGAGAATTTTAACCTCTGACTTCGGAGTTGATAATTCTGGTATTGGAAGCAATTATGGTAGAACTCTCCTGTAAAAGCGAATACGCAATCTTAGCTTTGCTGGAGCTTGCCGATTGCTACGAAGAAGGCGAGCCTCTGCAAATTCGCCAGATAGCGGCTCAGCAAAATATTCCCGATCGATATTTAGAGCAGTTGCTGGCTACGATGAGACGCTGCGGGCTGATTCGCAGCCAGCGAGGAGCTAAGGGAGGTTATCTTTTGGCGAGGGAACCCTGGAAAATAACACTTCTAGAAATTATCAACTGTCTCGAAGGCTCAGAGTTCGATCGCTCTGAAAAAGACTCGCCTGCTCAAACTGTAGAAAGTGCGGTGATTTGGGAAGTTTGGCAAGAAGCTCGATCGATTGCCAACTCGGTTTTGCAAAAATACACGCTACAGGATCTGTGCGAAAAGCGCAATGGCAGACGGCAGCTCGATATCATGTATTACATCTAGTTAAAATATTGCCAACTAGGAATTAACATTTACTTTCAACCACAAACTGACAAAGATTATGCGTATTGCTGGCGACATTACAGAATTGGTAGGGCGGACGCCCTTGGTGCAACTCAACCGCATTCCCCAAGCTGAAGGCTGCTTGGCTCGGATTGTGGTAAAACTCGAAGGCATGAATCCGGCAGCATCGGTGAAAGACCGCATCGGTGTCAGTATGGTCAATCAAGCAGAGGCCCAAGGGCTGATTACTCCAGGCAAAACGGTTTTAGTGGAACCGACTTCTGGCAATACCGGAATTGCTCTGGCAATGGTGGCGGCGGCTAAGGGCTACCAGTTGATTTTGACAATGCCGGATACGATGAGCACGGAACGCAGATCGATGCTGCGAGCTTACGGCGCCCAACTAGAACTGACTCCCGGAATTGAGGGCATGAGCGGCTGCATCCGCCGCGCTCAAGAGATTGTGGACAAAACTCCCAATGCGTATATGTTGCAGCAGTTTCGGAATCCAGCGAACCCGCAGGTTCACCGTTCGACAACGGCTGAGGAAATTTGGGAAGATACAGACGGCGAGGTGGATTTCCTGATTTCGGGAGTCGGCACGGGCGGTACGATTACGGGTGTCGCAGAGGTGATTAAGTCGCGGAAACCCGAGTTTAAGGCGATCGCCGTTGAGCCGGCCAACAGTCAGGTACTGTCGGGCGGAAAGCCAGGGCCTCACAAAATTCAAGGTATCGGTGCTGGTTTTGTGCCGCCGGTGCTGAATGTGGATTCGATCGACGAAATTATAATTGTTACGGATGACGAGGCGATCGCCTACGGCCGTCGCTTGGCCAGAGAAGAAGGACTTTTGTCCGGTATTTCCAGCGGTGCGGCACTATGTGCGGCGGTGAAAGTCGGCAAGCGTCCCGAAAATGCAGGGAAATTGATTGTAATGATTCAGCCTAGCTTCGGCGAACGCTATCTGAGCACTCCTTTGTTCCAAGATCCAGAACTCAATCTGGCGATGGCCCTCAACTAGGTCAGCCTCCAGCTAAGTTGCAGCAACATGGAGCAGGGCGTACAGTGTACGCCCTGCTTGGCTTTTTAGATTCAAGAATGGCGGTAGATTCTAGCTTCCTCGATCGCGAATGATGCCGAATTTGTGAATGTGCTTTTTTTTGAACCGCTTTCGGCGTGTTAGCTAAGCGGGCGCTGAGCGCTCTTGTGGGGACGAAGGAAGACAACAGAAAAGAAGGAGCTAACTGTTGGCAGGAGCAGCGCTATAGAAGTCCTCAATGTGCAACGGCTTGCCACTTCAAAAGCATCAATGTTTTTCTAAAATAGATTTATGATAATTTGAAAACAGACGTTTTTTACTTACACTTTTTGACATTTATATCAAATAAATACCTAACAAATTAGCAAATAATGATATTTTTGTCAAGCACTTTTTTGCCAATAATCCAGATTTCAAGGAAATAAGAGCGTGTCTTCCGTTACCAATCACTACAAAACCCTAAAGATTAGCCCAACCGCAACACAAGCCGAGATTAAACAAGCATACCGCCGTTTAGTCAAATTATTTCATCCAGACAGCCGCAGCGACACAGCGGGTCACGAAGAAATTGTCCGCCTCAATGCAGCCTATGAAATATTAGGAGACGCTCAGCACAGACAATCTTACGATCGCCAACTTTCCCAGCAAAGTGAACAGGAATCACCCAGCGCACCAAACGTCAGCCGCCAGCAAAAACAAACAGCGAGGGAGGCCGATGAACAAATGGAACAGTGGCTGATTAAAGTATACAAACCAGTCAATAGAATGCTCAACAGCATCTTGAAGCCACTTAAAAAAGAAATAGACGAATTGTCCGCAGATCCGTTTGATGACGAACTGATAGAAAAGTTTCAACTTTATATCGAAACCAGCCGCGAGTTTCTCAAAAAAGCTCATAACTTTCTTACATCAATGCCCAATCCATCTAATGTAGCCGGAGTTGCGGCCCATCTCTACTACTGTATCAATCAAGTCGGAGACGGAATAGAAGAATTGCAGCTATTTACCCTCAATTATGACGATCGCCACTTGCACACTGGTCAAGAACTGTTTAGAATTGCCGCTAGACTGCGGCGGGAAGCGCAGGATGAATTAAAAATTAAAAGTTAAAAAAGCAGATTGTTCCCTCTTCCCTCTTCCATCTTCCTTCTTCATGACATCCGTTACATCTTGTACAGTGCTCGTTGCCGAACGTCCTTCTTCATTCTTTCAAATTCCAAAAAGGACTTGAATTCGCTTGCGAATTTTTATAAAAGGAGTTTGTTCCAGAGAGTCGCCATCTAACAATCCCAAATCTCTCAAAGCTTGCTGGCGTTGCGACAATTTTTGAGCAATCTGATCGGCTAAATTGGGTTGTTCTCTTAAAAGTTTTTGTAAATCGTGACGTTCCACCACAAACAAAATTGCATCTTCGCTAGTTTTAACAGTTGCCGTTCTCGGAGTACCCAACAGCAAAGATATTTCCCCAAAAAACTCGCCCTCGTGAAGGGTAGCAATATACTGACCGGCTTTTTGAGAAAGAACTTCTACAGTACCTGAAAGAATAATATAAAAAGAATCGCCAGGGTCATTTTCCTTACATACCACCTGTCCCGCTGGAAACAGTTGTCGGTAGCCGTATTCAATTAACTGCCGCAGTTCTAAATCCGTACACTGTTCAAAATAAGTTACTCGCCTCAACAAATCTCGCAGCGTCCAATTATTAGGGGATTTAGGCGCTGGATTTTTATGTTCAGAAACGGGCGGATTAGATTTGATGTCGGCTGAAGGTTTAGCATTCTGCGGAAAAAGTTTGCCGTTGGAATTATCGTCTTTGTTAGGGTAAAAAAGTTTAGTTAACTCTTGCGGGTTTCGCAGCCACAAATCCCGCTGGGGAAATGGAATTTCGATATTTCGGTGGCGCAATTCGTAATCTATTAAAAAATTTACCGCACTTTTAATCGCATCGCTTTCCTGTGGCTGGTCAATCCAAACTAAAAGTTCAAAATTTAAAGCGTTATCTCCAAAACCGTGAAACCATACTTTAGGAGAAGGATGGGACAAGACATTCGATTCCATCCGCGCCGCAATTAACAGCGCTTCCGTAACTATTACTGGGTCAGAGCCGTAAGCAACACCGACGGGGATGTGGAGGCGACATCTGGGGTCTCTGTAACTCCAGTTAATAATGTTAGTTTCGACAAACTTAATATTTGGTATGATTACAAATAGACCGTCAATTGTTTTAATAATTGTAGAGCGAATCGAAATTGTTTCTACTGTTCCTAATAACTTGTCGATTTCAATAAAGTCTCCGACTCTAATTTGGTGTTCGAATAGCAGGGTGAGTCCGCTGATAAAGTTACTAGCGAGATTTTGCAAGCCGAAGCCGAAACCAATGCCGACCACCCCAGCTAAGACGGTGAGAGAAGTAAGGTTGATGCCGGAAGCTTGCAGGACGAATATACAGCCAATAGTGGCTAAAATATAGCTAATGATCGTAGAAATTGCTTCTCGACTGCCGCGATCCAATCTCATCCGAACTAGCACGCTGCGCTTGATTCCTTCACTGATAATCTTAGCTATAATCAAGGCAAATATAGCTAAGATTATCAGTTTGACGATCGCACTGATGGACAGATGAGTGTCCCCGATATAGAATAGCGGGGTTGTCATCGCACCCGATAAATGGTCAAAAAAGCGATCGGCTCGTGCAGTAATCGAATTCATTAATATTGGGTAATGGGTAATTGGTGATTAGTTTTGAGCGCAACTGAACTGCCAACGGCTAACTATTGCAGAGCTTAGGGGAAAAACTCGAACTGTGGAGTGTCCTGTGTGGCAAAAAAGTCGATTCCCTTGGGAATAGCTCAGCTTCACCCACTCTCTGAAAGACTCGTAACTGATGGGTTAGCAACTGATGGCGAGAAACTGTTTTGTAGCGGTATTTTCTGCCGGATATCTTTGTGGTGGCCTAAAAAGGGCCCGGCGCGATCGAGCAACTTGTGGCCAATATTTGGAAAATTGGTAGAAATTCATTTACAGCACCCTCCAATAATCGAAAAATTCCCGCAAAAATTAGTTTATCCTTAAGAAGTAAGTCCTTTACAGAACTTAACAAGCTTACCCTACTTGACTTTTATGCAGTGCATCATCAATCGTCGGGCACAGTTTTCGGCGAGTCACCGGTACTGGCTGCCGGAGTTAAGCGAAGCCGAGAACTTTGAGCGGTTTGGTCCAACTGCCCGCGCACCGGGACACGGACACAATTACGTCCTTTACGTTTCCATGATAGGCGAACTCGACGAGTACGGCATGGTGCTCAACCTGTCTGATGTCAAGCACGTCATCAAGCGGGAAGTTATCAAGGATCTCGATTTTTCCTACCTTAACGAAGCGTGGCCGGAATTTGAGCAGACTCTGCCAACTACCGAAAACATAGCACGGCAAATTTGGTTGCGGCTAGCTCCTCATTTGCCTGTGAGTAAAATTCAATTGTTTGAACATCCCGAACTTTGGGCTGAATATTTAGGAAACGGAATGGAAGCTTATCTAACTTTGTCCACTCATTTTAGCGCCGCCCATCGGTTGGCTCGTCCCGATTTGAGCTTTGAAGAAAACTCGGAAATTTACGGCAAATGTGCTCGTCCCAACGGTCACGGTCACAATTATCATTTAGAGGTGACTGTTAAAGGGGAAATTGATGCGCGGACTGGGATGATTGCTGATTTGGGAGCTTTGCAAAAAGCGGTTGACGATTATGTTGTTGAACCTTTCGATCACACTTTTTTAAATAAGGATATTGCTTATTTTGAGAACGTTGTGCCGACTGCGGAGAATATTGCTGTTCGGATCGGGCAATTATTGCGATCGCCCGTTCGGGAATTGGGCGCAGAGTTGCACAAGATTAAGCTGATTGAAAGTCCGAATAATAGCTGTGAAATTTTCGGCGCTGATTTAGAAGAAGTGGCGGTTGAACATCAGCAGGAAGCGATTTTAGCTAGGGTTTAGAGTTAAAAACCGGTCGGTTGGGGCGGGTTCACCCGGATAGTTGGCTAATTGTGCAGATTGGTGAAGCCACCCCTACCAGCCTAATGATGATTCCGAGAGTTATCCAACCCCATGAGGCGCGAGAATATATTCTTCGATCAAAGTTCGACAGCCACAATTACTGGCAGTTTTCCTGAAAAGTCAGACTCCGCGCGTATTTTGGAGATAGTAAGTCAGCATTCCTCATGTCAGCTATTCTAACTGCTGAGACGATGAGGTCGATCGCCCGATCGCTGACAACCAAGCACTAATTTCTCCTAAATGAGTTGACGTTTATGCGCGTCTCTAATCTAGCTCTCTTGACTCTGGCTGCCCTCGCATCCCACAATTTAACTGCTAATACTAGCGCCAATCCTGCTGCACATCCTATTTCTCCTGAGACACCGCAGGCTAGCAACTTTGTTGATGCGGTAAATAATACTGAATCGCGTCCGGCTGAGTCAATTAGTGAGCCTGAGACGATCGCCCACGAACAATTTTTCCCAAATACTACCCTATCCCGTCGGGCTGAGTCAATTAGCGAGCCTGAGACGATCGCCCACGAACAATTTTTCCCAAATACTACCCTATCCCGTCGGGCTGAGTCAATTAGCGAGCCTGAGACGATCGCTCACGAACAATTTTCCCCGCGAATTGCTGTAAAATCGCCGACAGGTTTGCTGGTAGCCGCCGCTCAACCCGATGTATCTGCTAGTGCAAAAACCAAGGCGAATACTCCTGCTGCATCCGGCGATGAACTAACAAAATCTTTACAAGAAACCTGGCTAGCTAAATTAATAGAAACCGGGGTTGAAAGCAATCCTCAAGTTCGCGATGTTGTCGCTTTTATCTCCCCGTCTAGTGGCAGTGCTGAATCTGGATATGGTTTTAATAGTACCATAACTCTGCTCAATATTTTGCTAATTCTTGGTACGGTATTTCCACCGGTGACAATTGCATTTTTTTGGATGATGCGACGGCTGATAATCAAACAGTTGGTTGCTGATGCCAATAAACGATTGCAGGGCATTGGTGTATTGGAATCTGAACTCATAAATTCTAGCCAACTGAATCAAAAGTTGAGGGATGAATTAGAAGCGCAAATGGGTGCAGCTAAACAATCCCTTGATTTTTTAACTAGAGAAACTGAACTTTCCAAATCTTCCGTCGAGCAAATTGAGACTCTAAAATCTCAATTTATCATGCACCTGCAAGTTTTGCTGAAAGAAGTTGACGATAAAAAATCTCAAATTGTTCAAGAAATTTCCCAAGTTCCCGCAGTTGTTGCCAAAGAAGCTCTCAAAATCGCACCTCAACCGGCCTTAAACACTTCCCAAAATTCGCAAACTGCACCTGCGAGCAACGAAAATTTGATTGCTGACGATTACATAAAGCAAGCCGAAGGGCTTTATTTTCAAGGCAATTATGATGAGGCATTAGTATGCTTGGAAAAAGCTATTTTAGCTAATAATAATTTGGATGAGGCTTGGTATTGGCGCGGAAATGTATTAATAAAATTGCAGCGCCTGGAAGAATCACTCGCCTGTTACGACCAAGCAATATTAATTAAACCGGATAACTACGAAGCCTGGTATAATAAAGCGAGTTTGCTGGCCAAATTGCAGAAGTACGAAGAGGCGATCGCCTGTTACGAGCGAGCAAGTTCGAGCGAATCTCGAAAATACGGTTGTTGGCACAGTATAGCGGCTTTGTTGGGTCAATTGCAGCATTACGAAGAAGCGATCGCCAGTTACGATCGCGCCCTCGCTATCAAAGCAACCGACAGCGAAATTTGGCACAACCGAGGTGCGATGCTGGCCAAAGTACAGCAGTACGCAGCAGCAGTTGATTCTTACGATCGCGCTCTGGCTTTCAATCCCAACAGATACGAAACTTGGTACAATCGAGGCAATATGCTGTGGAGACTCCTCCGCTACAGCGATGCTATTGATTCTTACGATCGGGCGATCTGCATCCGGCCAGACAAATACGAAGTTTGGTACAATAGAGCCGCTGTGCTCGGAAAAATGCAGCGATATCAAGAATCGATCGAATCCTACGACAAAGCAATCGCCCTTAAACCAGAGGATTTTGAAGTGTGGCACAACCGAGGTGCAGCTTTCGACAAACTGTCGCAGCACGAAGCAGCAATTGCCTCTTACGAATCAGCAATTACCCTTAATTCGGAGTGTTACGAAGCTTGGTTTGCCAAAGGGGAATCTTTAGCAAAATTGCAGCGCAATGAAGAAGCGATCGCAGCTTATGAGAAAGCAATTGCTATTAAGCCAGACTCCTACGATGCTTGGCGTCATGTGGGGATAGTCTTGTCTGAATTAAAGCGGTATGAGGAAGCAATGGCAGCTTACGATCGAGCTATTGCCATCAAGCCAGATCATGCCGAAGCTTGGCGCGATCGAGGCGCAATTATATCGGAATTAAAACAGGATACACACGGAAATGAATCGGGGGAAAAAGAGACTGAAGTTAAGCCGAATTCCGTTGTTCAAAATTCATAGGTGTCAGGTAATCGGCAAGCGCACCTTACTTTTAAGTTAGTAAGGGATGAGAATATGTTGCCTGTATATCGAGAGCATCTTTGGCAAAAACAATCCAATTTCACTGTATTAATAGTTGGCGATGAACCATCACTACAGTTATTGAGGAGTATTTAAACAGACTTGATAGCGGGCATTAAAATGCTTTTTGTCTACGGTTTGTTATCTAATTTTTTTCTCTTTTGGCCGCTCTGTTTGGGGCGGTTTTTTTTATGGTAAATTTAGGTAAGCTGCAAACAAGGAGAATAGTTATATGTCTGTTCAGCTTCAAAAACGGTTATTTACAGTAAAAGAATATCATTTGATGACTGAGGTTGGTATTCTCTCGGAGGGCGATCGGGTAGAACTGATAGAAGGAGAGATTGTTAAAATGGCTGCAATTGGTACTCGTCACGCAAGTTCTGTTAAGCGTCTGATCGCTGTGTTCTCGGATTTGGAGAGAAGACGTGCGATTCTAGGTGCCCAAGACCCTATCCAGTTGACGGAGCGCACTGAACCTCAACCGGATGTTGTATTGCTGCAACCTCGCGCTGACTACTACGCCACAGCCCATCCAGTACCGTCAGAAGTTTTGCTGCTAGTGGAGGTTTCAGATAGTACGGTTGATTATGACAGAGATGTGAAAGTATCCATTTACGCTCGATCGCTCATTCAGGAAGTTTGGCTGGTAGATTTAGTTGAAAATTGTTTGGAAGTCTACCGTCAGCCAGGCCCGAACGGTTATAGTTTAATGCTCAAGTTTTGGCGCGGTCAACAAGTTGCGCCGCTGGCTTTTCCAGATTTAGAAGTGAGCGTTGATTTTATATTGGGTTAGTATGAATAAGTAATGGCAGCTAACGATCGAGCGATCGCCATTAAGCCTGAGAATGCGGAAGCTTGGCGCGCTCGCGGCGCAGTTGTATCGGAATTAAAGCAGGATACAGACAAAATTGACTCCGGGAAATGTGATATTACAAATGCCTCAGATAGCAAGGTGGAGCAACCTAAAGTCAGCAGATTCGATGTAAGGACTGATTATTATATAGCACTTTTCAGTAATTAATGAGGTACGCCTGGGAATTGGAATGCGATCGGGGCGTACTTCTCTTATTTGAGAATCGGTATAGTGGCTTAGGGGAAAATCTGGTGAGTGCGATCGGCACGGGTGACTGTGGCGAGACTAACTTGTGGGTAGGAACGCCCTGCGGCTTGAGTTGTTACAGCTTTTGCTTTTGAAACAAAATACAATATGCTTATATCTGGAGTTTAGACTAAGAAAAGCTGGCTCAGTTAGAAACTGAGGCATAAAAAATCAATTGGGCAGCCAAATATATG
>NZ_JAUBQS010000095.1:0-15608 GCF_036701355.1 Microcoleus sp. Pol12B3 | reverse complement strand
CCGTGTGCAGTGAAAGTTGCAAGCACGGTTCCGAATGGGAGGGAGAGGATAGTAATATCTTCTCTCGACCCTAACCCTTAATTCAGGGTCTTTGGTCATAGCGACGGTTCACAATAAAGTATAAGTGTATGTTTTGTGGAACGGGCTTCTAGCCCGTTGCTCATCTTGGTCAAGAAGACTCATCTACTAGCTTAGCAAATTGTCGCAAAGTTGCAGCATAGCGATCGCCCGCCACATCCATCAAATCATTATGACCGGCCCCATCAACCCAAAAATTCAATTTCGGCTGCTTCGCCACTGCAAACAACTGCTCTCCATGCCAAAAATGAACCACCTCATCAGCCTTACCATGAATCACCAAGACAGGCGATCGCACTTTGCCAATTTTATCAATATTCACAAACTTATCAAAGGGTAAAATCGGAATCCGCGTCAACACCCGAAAAGCCGAAACAAAGGAACTTTCAACCACCAAACCGCCCACTTTTTGCCGGGAAGCCAAATCAATTGCCGGCCCACCCCCCACAGAACGCCCGTAAAGAATAATTTGCTTTGCAGGTACTCCCAACTGTTGCGTTAAATAATTGTAAACAGCATCAATATCACCATAAGTATTATACTCAGAAGGATTTCCCTGACTCGTGCCGTAACCTTGATAATCATAGCCAAACACAGCAAACCCGCTATCTCGAATCTCTCTGAGTAGCCACAAAATGCCGTCCAAGTCTTCCGCATTTCCGTGACTGTAAAGTATGGTATATTTAGCTTGCGAGTTAGGAAAATGAACAGCAGAAATTTTCACGCCATTAGCTGAGCTAACTTTGATAAATTCCCTGCTATCCCTCTGGCTAGATGGCGGAGGTTGAAAAAT
Source organism: Microcoleus sp. Pol12B3 (assembly GCF_036701355.1). Classification (NCBI taxonomy): domain Bacteria; kingdom Bacillati; phylum Cyanobacteriota; class Cyanophyceae; order Oscillatoriales; family Microcoleaceae; genus Microcoleus; species Microcoleus sp. Pol12B3. The sequence continues at coordinate 14,737 of NZ_JAUBQS010000095.1, read as the reverse complement.
TAGCCGTTCTGAAAAAAAGAAACCGTAAAAACACAGAAATGCGTAAATAAAAATTATAGAGCGCATAAGTCGTTTGACAGAAAATTCTCCGAAAAGCAAGCGTTTGATATTTTTTTTGTGCGAGTTAGCCATCACTAAAGGCTCATAGTTGAATAAGATTTAACTAATACTTTTTTATTGCGAGAAAAGACATGGCACTAACATACCCCGATGACTTGAAATACCTAGACACCCACGAATACATCCGACTCGAAGGCGAAATTGCCACCATCGGCATTAGTGCCTTTGCAGTTGACCAACTCGGCGATATCGTGTTTCTAGATTTACCCGAAGTCGGTGCAGGATTGGAAAAGGGCGAAGCTTTCGGTACAGTCGAATCAGTGAAAGCGGTTGAAGACTTGAAAGCACCAGTTACCGGTATCGTCGTAGAACGCAATGATGACATTGTAGAGTCTCCCGAAAATTTGGCCGAAGACCCCTACAGGGACGGGTGGCTGCTGAAAGTGCGCGTTGACAACACCAGCGAAGTCGATGACGCTTTATCCGCCGAGAAGTATCGCCAAATGGTCGAAGGGGAATAGTTTTGAGTTGGGAGTTTTGAGTGGGAATTTGGGCATAGGGCTCGTTGATTCCTCCACAATCCGCCAGGGGTTGAAACCCACGGGGCTTTTAGGACAAGTCGTCTTTAGACGACTGAAATACTAACCAGTTGCGCGGGGAGTGGCGATAAGTGCGCCTTAATCTAAAGTCGGCGACCGACGACTTTAGCTATCTGACAGGGGTTTCAACCCCTGTCAGACTGTCGGACTTTGATAGAGGCAGAAAATCTTCCTGGTTTTCTTAGCAAAATGTTACAAACAAAGAAGCAAAAGTCTATTCAGGAGAATCCGCCTTGGTACTCTACAGCCCTCAACTTGAACCCAACCAGCAGCAAAACCTTTCCTCCATCAATGGTTTTGCGGGGCGGCACATTGGCCCGACACGCAGCGAAATCCAGCAAATGCTCAATGTTTTGGGCATTTCCAGCCTCGATGAGTTGATTGACAAAACGGTTCCAGCGGCGATTCGCATTTCTCAACCGCTACAACTTCCCGCAGCGCAAAGCGAGTACAGCGCTTTGGCAGAATTGAAGGAAATTGCTGCAAAAAATCAGGTATTTCGATCGTACATCGGCACTGGATATCACGACTGCATCACTCCCCCGGTCATCCAGCGGAATATCCTAGAAAATCCCGGCTGGTATACAGCTTACACTCCCTACCAAGCCGAAATTGCTCAAGGGCGATTGGAAGCTTTACTGAACTTCCAAACCATGATAATTGACCTCACTGGTTTGGAAATTGCCAACGCTTCTTTGCTGGATGAAGGGACAGCGGCGGCGGAAGCGATGGCGGTGAGTTACGGCGCCAGCAAGAAGGGGGCAAAAGCGTTTTTTGTTTCCCAAGATTGCCACCCTCAAACTATTGAAGTGGTGCAAACTCGCGCTAAGCCGTTGGGAATTGAGGTAATTGTCGGTGACCATCAAAGCTTTGAGTTCGATCGTACAATCTTCGGCGCTCTCCTGCAATACCCCGCCACAGACGGCGCAATTTACGACTATACGGATTTTATTCGATCGGCACACGAAGTCGGCGCATTAGTCACAGTAGCCGCCGACATATTGAGCCTTTGCTTGCTCAAACCCCCCGGCGAATTCGGCGCGGATATAGCCGTAGGAAGCACTCAGCGCTTCGGAGTGCCGATGGGATTCGGAGGGCCCCACGCCGCCTATTTCGCCACGCGAGAAGAGTTTAAACGGCAAGTTCCGGGGCGAATTGTTGGCGTTTCTAAAGATGCCAACGGCAAATCTGCTTTACGTTTGGCTTTGCAAACTCGCGAACAGCACATCCGCCGCGAAAAAGCAACCAGCAATATTTGTACTGCTCAAGTTTTGCTGGCAGTGATGGCAAGTATGTATGCTGTTTATCACGGCCCGTCTGGACTCAAAGATATTGCTGAGAAAGTATGGAGTTTAACGGCACTTTTGGCATCCGGTTTAAGAAGTTTCGGATACAAAATTGGTTCTCAACCTTTCTTCGATACTTTGCGGGTAGAATTGGGAGATAAACCGCTGTCAGAACTTCTAGAAGCTGCTAAAGCTCGCAAAATTAATCTCCGAGTTTTCGATGATTCGACAGTGGGAATAACTTTAGATGAAACTGTCACCGTTGAAGATGTGCAAGAGTTGTGGAAAATTTTTGCACAGGATAAAGATTATATCAGGGCTGACGGGGAGAATGCTCTAAAAATTCCGCTGGATGCAGACGCATTGAGCTTATATCTGACCTTACCAGATTTTTGCGATCGCACCAGCAGCTATCTCGGTCATCCAGTTTTCAACAGCTACCATTCAGAAACTGAACTTTTGCGCTATTTGCACCGTTTAGAAGCCAAGGATTTATCGCTAAATACATCGATGATTCCCTTGGGTTCTTGCACAATGAAATTGAATGCAACAGCAGAGATGATGCCGGTGACTTGGGGGGAATTTGGCAAGATACATCCCTTTGCACCCCGCGATCAAACTCGCGGCTATCAAAAGATGTTCGTGCAACTAGAACAGTGGCTGGCAGAAATCACAGGTTTTGCGGGAATTTCTTTGCAGCCAAACGCTGGTTCCCAAGGCGAATACGCGGGTTTGTTAGTTATTCGCCAATACCACGAACACCGAGGCGAATCTCACCGAAATATCTGTTTGATTCCCCAGTCAGCCCACGGTACAAATCCGGCTAGCGCGGTGATGGCGGGGATGAAAGTAGTTGCTGTTGAGTGCGATTCTCAGGGTAATATTGATGTCGCAGATTTACATAAAAAAGCCGAGAAGCACAAAAATGAACTGGCGGCTTTGATGGTGACATATCCATCAACTCACGGCGTTTTTGAGGAAGAAATTAAAGAAATTTGCGATATTGTCCACAACTGCGGCGGACAAGTTTATATGGACGGCGCAAATATGAATGCTCAAGTTGGTTTGTGCCGCCCCGGTGATTTTGGTGCTGATGTTTGCCACTTGAATTTGCACAAAACTTTCTGTATTCCTCACGGTGGTGGCGGGCCGGGAATGGGCCCGATTGGGGTAATGTCTCATTTGGTAGAATTTTTGCCCAGTCATTCTATTCTTAACAGTCAACAGTCAACAGTCAACAGTCAACAGTTGACAGTTAACAGTCAACAGTCAACAGTTGGTGCTGTTTCCGCCGCGCCTTGGGGAAGTGCTAGCATTTTGACTATTTCTTGGATGTACATTCGGATGATGGGAGGAGTGGGTTTAACTGAGGCGACAAAAGTAGCAATTCTTAATGCTAATTACATTGCCCAACGGTTAGAATCTTATTATCCAGTTTTGTACAAAGGGAAAGCTGGTTTAGTGGCGCACGAGTGCATTCTGGATTTGCGATCGCTCAAAAAATCGGCGGCTATTGAAGTCGAAGATATCGCTAAACGGTTGATGGATTACGGCTATCACGCGCCGACGGTTTCTTGGCCGGTTGCTGGTACGGTAATGGTGGAACCGACGGAAAGCGAATCGAAGCAGGAATTAGACCGTTTTTGCGATGCGATGATTGCGATTCGAGGCGAAATTGCGGAGATTGAAAAAGGTAATGTTGACGCGCAAAATAACGTCTTAAAAAATGCGCCGCACACCGCAGAATCTCTGATGGTAGATGAGTGGAATCGTCCTTATACTCGCGCGCAAGCGGCTTATCCGGCCTCTTGGACTCGCGAACATAAGTTTTGGCCGGCGGTGGGCCGGATAGATAATGCGTTTGGCGATCGCAATTTTGTCTGTTCTTGCTTACCAATGGAGGCTTACACTTAAGGTTAAATAACTCTCTCTGGGTGGGCTATGGGTTCCTTACACATATACGCTTGTGGGGTGCTTCTATCCCGCCCAAAAAGTTAAATATAAAGGTAGAACAGCTTATTAACCTAGATAAATGCGCGCCAAACAATGTAATACAAGAATCAAAAAAGTCCCAAGTAAAATAAAAAATGAAGAGACGATTTTTGTGGCTTGTTCGCAAAAATAAACCGCGTTGGATTACCCTATTATTGTTAGGTGTTTTGGCTACTTTTGGGGTGGTAGCAACACCAGCTTACATCACAATGGCGATCGCCCAAACTATCGGCCCAGCTTTGTCTGTTGATGTTACAGCCGATCGCCATTCCATCAGCCCCGACATCTACGGTATGAACGATTTCGCGATCGATCCGGCCCTCGCCCAAGAATTGCGAATTCCGGTGGAACGCTGGGGGGCTAATCACACCAGCCGCTACAACTGGTTAGTCGATTCTTCCAACAGCGGCGATGACTTCTTTTTCGTCGGTGGCGGCGACAATAAAAATCCTGTTCCCGGCGATTCTATAGATAAAATTGTCAAAACCAACCGGCAAAACGGCAGCAAAAGCATCGTTACTATTCCGATGATTGGCTATGTAAATAAATTTAGCACTTGGAACTGCGGTTTTCGAGTATCCAAATACGGCCCGCAAGAAAAAACAAACCCCTACATTTTTCCAGAAGGCGATAAGTGCGGCAACGGTAAGCGTCCCGACGGCACTTTGATAACTGATAATAATCGCCTTGATGTCAGTATTATTAGCGACCCAGCTTTTCAACAAGCTTGGGTTCAACACTTAGTTAAAACCCACGGTACTGCTGCTAACGGCGGCGTGCAAATTTATCAAATGGACAACGAACCAAGCGGCTGGGGAAATACTCACCGCGATGTTCATCCAGAACCGACGAGTTACGATGAATTGCGCGATCGCACTTACCAATACGCCTCAATGGTAAAAGCTACAGATCCCACTGCTAAGGTACTCGGGCCGTCGGATTTTGGCTGGCCTGTCTATGTGGATTCTCTGGTAAAAGGCGATCGCGAAAAACACGGCGGTGTCTGGTTTGCGCGGTGGTACTTGCAACAAATGCGCGCTTATGAAAAGCAAAAAGGTGTTCGGATTCTCGACTATTTCGACGAACACTACTATCCTGCGGCAGACAATACCTGTTTGGCCAATTGTCCCGCCGGCGATGCCAACACCCAAGCGCTGCGACTGCGATCGACTCGTTCTCTGTGGGATGCTACCTATACTGATGAAAGTTGGATAGGAAAATACAATCCGCCCATAACAATTATTCCCCGGTTTCGAGAGTGGGTAAAACAGGATTATCCAGGTACAAAAGTCGCCATTACTGAATACAATTGGGGCGGTTTAGAGTCGATAAACGGGGCCTTAGCGCAAGCCGACGTACTGGGAATTTTTGGGCGTGAACAACTCGATTTAGCGACGCTGTGGGGGCCTCCGAAGTCTTCGGAACCGGGTGCTTATGCTTTCCGAATGTACATGAATTACGACGGAAAAGGCGGTAAGTATGGCGACACTTGGGTGCGATCGCTTAGTCAAGATCAGGGACTTTTGTCAATCTACGGAGCCGATCGTACCAGTGATGGTACTCTGACGCTGGTAATTATTAATAAAACCAGCCAAAATTTGACCAGCAACTTGAGTTTGAAAGGATTTAAACCTGCGGGTAAAGCTCAATTTTACACTTACAGCGAGGCGAATTTGCAGGCGATCGTCCGTCAGACCGATTTAGGTGTCAGTGATACTGGATTCCCGGCAACTTACCCAGCTAATTCTATGACTTTGGTGGCTATTCCCAAGGCTAATTCTTAGGGGGACTTAACTTAACCCACGGAATTCACCCGCCAGAACCGAAATGATTAAACCGCAGAGGACGCAGAGGACACTGAGGAAGAGAAGAGAGAGATGAATAATTCTGACATTTTTAATCTGAAATTAGACCTGAAGCGTCCATGCGATCGTCCTCAGCATCCGAGTGTGTTAGTGGACAAATACAACTCTCCTGTCCCAGCCACTGCGATCCTACTTGATGCAGGGCTGCCATCACCGGTTGAATTTGGCGACCCTTGGGCGTGAGGGAATATTCGACACGGGGCGGAATCTCGGCATAAACACGCCGATCGACTAACCCTTGAGATTCCAACTCTCGTAGGCGTTGGGTGAGGGTTTTGGCATTGGTGACAAGTTAAAACTTAATTGCATTTGTCAATCAGTAATATTACTCAAAAAAACTGCTTTTTGAGGAGTGGAAAATTCACGATTTGAGAGGGAGTAGGTATAAATATCACCCTCGGCAGGATTCCTCGATCGCCCAAATCTCAGTTTTATGCCCAAAATCCGAGTAAATGTTGAGCATAATTGCTGATTGACAAATGCTTTCTTAGCTTAACTTGTTACCAATGGGGTTTTGGTGCTGATGCCAGGAAGTGCCGCGAGTAATTCGTGGGGACGCCTCGCGCCTCCAAACAGTTCGCGTAGAACCAAAATTGACCATTTATTGTCCAACAAATCCAGCACAAATTGAATCGGACATTTAACCTCTACGCACTGACTTGCTTCCACCATAAACTCCCTTCACGATAATTTCCATATTTCTTTAGAAATGGCTCAAACGTCCGATTGGCTTCAATACTTTACCTCAAGTAACTATAGGATACCACTGGTAACTGACTTGTGGGCGATCGCGGATTAAGGCAATGTGGTGCACAGTCATCAATTCCGAACAATCCACTCTCCACTCCTATGGTCAGTTCAATTAGTAAATCGGAGTCTGCTGGTCTGCCATCCGGCATTAAAGCACCCGTTCAAGAAACCCTGTTAACACCCCGCTTTTACACCACCAATTTTGATGCCGTTGCCGAAATGGATCTGTCCGGGCAACAAGCAGAATTAGAAGCAGTTGTAGCAGAATTGCGTGCGGACTATAACCGCCACCATTTTGTCCGCAATCAGGAGTTTGATCAATCCTGGGACAACATTGATGGCGAAACGCGAAAGGCATTTATTGACTTTCTAGAGCGTTCCTGTACCTCAGAATTTTCGGGTTTTCTGTTGTTCAAAGAACTCTCCCGCAAACTCAAGAATCGCCAACCGTTGTTATCTGAAGCCTTTAACCTACTGGCACGGGATGAAGCGCGCCATGCCGGTTTCTTGAATAAGGCGATGACCGATTTTGGGTTGTCTCTCGATCTGGGCTATTTAACAAAAAATCGTACCTACACATTCTTCCCTCCAGAATGGGTAATTTATACTGTTTATCTGTCGGAAAAAATTGGCTACTGGCGCTATATTTTGGTGTATCGCCATCTCGAACAACATCCCGAACATCAAATCTATCCCCTGTTTCGCTACTTCGAGAATTGGTGCCAAGACGAAAATCGGCATGGGGATTTCTTTAAGGCATTGTTGCGATCGCAGCCTAAGCTTTGGAATAGCTGGAAGGCCAGACTCTGGGCGCGCTTTTTCCTACTGACGGTGTTTGCCACTCACACAATGACGGTGTTGGAACGCTCCACATTTTATGACTCGATCGGCATCGACCCCGATGAATATAACAAGCAGGTGATTCATCACACCAATGAAACAGCAAAACGGGCGTTTCCCAGTATTTTAGATACTCACCATCCAGAATTCTTTCCCCGTTTGGACCGATGCGCGATCGCCAATCAGAAGCTAGCAGAAATCTCAAGTAACCAGCGCCCTGCCGCCATCCAATTTTGCCAAAAATTACCCTGGATTGCTGTGATTGTCTGGCAGTTGTTGCGCCTTTATTTACTGCCCTCGATTAATGCTGAATCGTCCAGAACCGCTATTAATTAGGAGATATTGCCATGACTAATCTATCGACACGCCTCCGAGAAGGCACGATGCAATCCCACACCACAGCCGAAAATACGGCATTTATGAAATGCTTTATGAAAGGCATTGTGGAACGGGAACCTTTGCGTAAACTATTTGCCGATTTGTACTTTGTTTACAGCGCCCTAGAAACGGCTTTGCAGAGCCATGTCAACCACCCGATTATCGGAACCCTCTATTTCCCTGAGTTAAATCGCACTGAGAATCTGGCTTGCGATCTAGCTTTTTATTACGGTGAAAATTGGCTGGAGGAAATTACGGCTTCGCCAGCGGGTTGTGTGTATCGCGATCGCATTCAAACCCTCTCAAAAACCGATCCAGTCCTGCTGATTGCCCATGCCTACACCCGCTACATGGGTGATTTATCCGGCGGACAAAGCTTGAAAAACGTGATTCGATCGGCGTTGTCTCTGCCGCCGGATCGAGGAACAAATTTCTATGAATTTTCCCAAATCTCGACACCAGAAGCAAGGCGAGTATTTAAGGAACGCTATCGCCAAACCCTGGATGAGTTTCCGGTGGATGCTGACACGATCGAGCGAATTGTCGCAGAAGCAAATACGGCATTTGCCCTCAACCGGGATGTGATGCACGAACTCGAAGCCGATGTAAAAGCGGCGATTGGAGACCATACCTTTGATTTGCTAACTCGGCAAGATCGCCCCGGCAGCACAGAACGCCACTCTCATGGTGCCCAGCGAGAATCTGTCGCTAAATAACTCGCCCCACGAAAACAAGATCGATCGTATCTCTAAAATATGCCGGAGTTCTGAATCTACACAACAACAGAAGGACACATCAGTTAATGAAACACTTATCACAAACGGTTGAATTTGATGCTGCATTGTTGAATAAATACAACCAGCCTTTACCTCGCTATACCAGCTATCCGCCCGCCACAGAATTAAGCACTGACTTCGATCGCAACGCATTTAAAACCGCGATCGCCGTCGGCAATCACAAACAAACCCCCTTATCGCTTTACTGCCACATCCCCTTTTGTGAAACGCCCTGTTATTTCTGCGGCTGCAATACCATCATTACCCAGCGCAAAGAGGTAGCAGAACCCTATTTAGGCTATCTCGCTCGCCAAATTCGCCAAGTTGCCAGTTTGGTGGATGCCGATCGGCTGGTGCATCAGTTGCACTGGGGCGGCGGCACGCCCAACTATCTCGATCGAAGTCAGGTAGAGTGTCTCTGGAACCAGTTAAATCGATATTTTCGGTTCGATGACGCGGCAGAAATATCGATCGAAGTCAATCCTAGCTATATCAATCGCGAATACATTCTATTTCTGCGACAATTAGGCTTCAATCGGATTAGCTTTGGTATTCAGGATTTTAATCCCACCGTGCAGCAAGCAATCAATCGGGTGCAGCCGGAAGCGATGTTGTTTGATGTGATGGATTGGATTCGGGAAGCAGGGTTTGAAAGTGTCAATGTGGATTTGATTTACGGCTTACCTTTCCAGACACAAGCAACATTCCAGGAAACGGTACAGAAGACCTTGCAATTAAATCCCGATCGCATTGCCGTCTTTAATTTTGCCTATGTTCCCTGGCTCAAACCGATTCAGAAACGGATGCCGGAATCTGCTTTGCCGACTGCTGGCGAAAAGCTGAAAATTCTGCAAAGTACGATCGCCCAACTGACGCAAAATGGCTATGTGTTTATTGGCATGGATCACTTTGCCAAGCCCAATGATGAATTAGCAATCGCCCAACAAGCGGGTCAACTCCATCGGAATTTTCAGGGTTATACCACTAAGCCCGAATCGGATCTGTTGGGCTTTGGCATGACTTCCATCAGTATGTTGCAGGATGTATATACCCAAAACCACAAGGGATTAAAAGACTTTTATCGGGCGATCGATGCGGGTGAATTAGCGATCGAAAAAGGCGTTCGACTCAACCAGGACGATCTGATTCGGCGCACGGTCATCATGGAATTGATGTGTCAATTCCAACTGTCGGCGCAAGATTTGGAAGAAAAATACCATCTCGGCTTCGATCTCGATTTCAATGACTATTTCGCCAAGGAACTTCTCCAACTCGATGCCTTAGAAGCTGATGGGTTAATCAAACGTTGGGGCGATGGGATTGAAGTAACTGCGATCGGGCGCTTGCTAATTCGGAATATTGCATCGGTGTTTGATAGCTATCTCATCCCCCACTCAAGCAAACGGTTTTCCAAGTCCCTATGAATCATCGTCAATCAATTTTAGATTTTAGATTTTAGATTTTAGATTGACCCCACGGATAAATGCGGGGGATTGAGGATTTTCGATTTGAGATTTGGGATTGATTCCACGGATAAATCCGGGGGCTTGTACCACCTTGGAAATTCGCTTGTCAGAGTTGTTAACTCAGATTTGTTAACATAGTTAGGGACGGATAAATACTTTCATAACCGAGTTGTTGCGTAAATTATAACCAATTCAACAAGGAAAAATTAATGTTCTGTGAACAATGCGAACAAACAGCAAGCGGACAAGGATGCCATCAGTTTGGTGCTTGTGGGAAAAGTCCCCAGGTGAATGCTATCCAAGATCTGCTGATTTATTATCTGCGCGGGTTGGCTCCGATTGCCCTGAAAGCAAAGGAATTAGACATTGATACCCATGCAGTGGATGTCTTCACCTGCGAAGCGATTTTTGCGACGATGACGAATGTCAACTTTTCGGAAAAGCGGTTTGTTGAGTATCTCCAGGAAGCGATCGCCCATCGCGCCAACCTCAAGGCTCAAGTGCAGCAAGCAAGTGACACTCCACCTACTTGGTCGGAAATTTCCAACTGGGAACCCAACTTTGACGACAGCCTGGTTGAGCAGGGTGAGCAGATTTCCCTCCAGTTCCTCAGTCAGTCTGCCTCGAATGTGGATATTTTCTCACTCAAACTCACAGTGCTATATGGGGTTAAGGGTCTTGCCTCCTACACCTTCCACGCCTACGAAGTTGGCCAGGAAGACGAGCGGGTGTATCGTTTCATTTACGAGGCACTTGTCGCTCTCGATAACCAAACCTTGGGCTTGCAGGAGTGGGTGAATCTTGCTCTTGAGGTGGGAGGCATTAATCTGCGATCGATGGAACTGTTGGATGCCGGACATACCAGTACCTACGGACATCCTATTCCCACGCCTGTTCCCCTCAATCCACGCCCAGGGAAGGCGATTCTGGTTTCAGGACATGACATCAAACAACTCGAAGCCATACTGAAGCAAACCGCAGCCACTGGAATTACGGTTTACACCCACGGCGAACTTCTGCCCGCCCACGGTTATCCCAAACTCAAACAGCATTACCCCCATCTCTACGGTCACTACGGCACTGCTTGGCAGAACCAAACCAAGGATTTTGCCAAGTTCCCCGGTGCGATCGTGATTACGACCAACTGCTTAATGCCAACCCATTCCTATTATGAAGATAAACTCTTTAGCGTTGGCCCCGTCGGCTATCCCGGCATTATTAACTTGAGTGCGATCGACAATGGCACACCCGATTTTACTGCCGTTATTGAGAAAGCACTGGCACTTCCCGGCTTTACTGAAGATGCACCGCCCAGGGAAGTCACAGTTGGTTTTGCCCACAATACAGTCCTGGGGGTGGCAGATAAAATCATTGAGGCTGTGAAACAGCGTAAAATTCGCCATTTCTTCCTGGTGGGGGGCTGTGATGGAGCCAAACCCGATCGCAACTACTACACCGAGTTCGTAGAAAAAGTGCCTGATGATTGTGTCGTGCTAACCCTAGCTTGCGGCAAGTTTCGGTTCTTCGATCGACAAATGGGCGACATTGACGGACTACCCCGCCTGATGGATGTTGGTCAGTGCAACGATGCCTACTCCGCGATTCAGATTGCTGTAGCCCTAGCCAATGCCTTGGAGGTAGGTGTCAACGATATACCCCTGTCCATGATTCTGTCCTGGTACGAACAGAAGGCAGTAGCCGTCTTGCTAACTCTCTTGCATTTGGGGATTAAAAACATTCGCCTAGGGCCGACATTACCGGCGTTTATTTCTCCCAATGTATTCAAGCTCCTATCGGAGCAATATAACTTGCAGCCCATTACCACCCCTGATGCCGATCTGGCAGCTTGCTTGAGCTGATCTTGATTCCTAGTATTCACACCTTGGGCAACCTTTGGGGCTTTGTTGGTGTAGCCGCGATCTTTGCCATTTATATCTCTTCTAAAGTGCAATAGCACCCCTTATGGGGTGCTATTGCACTTATAGAAAACTTGTCGTTCAACCGCTTAGCTCTTAATGGCAGGAGTCACTAGGGCGATCGGTTGAGCTTCTGCTGAAGCTAAATCCAGGGGGAAGTTATGGGCATTGCGCTCGTGCATGACCTCAATCCCTAGATTGGCACGGTTGAGGATATCTGCCCAGGTGGCAATCGGTCGTCCCTGGCTGTCTAGGATGGAATTATTGAAATTGAGTCCATTCAGGTTGAAAGACATGGTGCTAATTCCCAGTGCGGCAAACCAAATTCCGACTACGGGCCAGGCAGCCAGGAAAAAGTGCAAAGCGCGGGAATTATTGAAACTGGCATACTGGAAGATCAGCCGTCCAAAGTAGCCGTGGGCTGCCTTAATGTTGTAGGTTTCCTCCTCTTGACCAAATTTATAGCCATAGTTTTGAGACTCTTGTTCGGTCGTTTCGCGCACCAGACTGGAGGTTACTAAAGACCCGTGCATGGCACTAAACAACGCACCCCCAAACACGCCTATTACACCCAACATATGGAAGGGATGCATGAGAATATTGTGCTCGGCAGAGAACACAATCATGAAGTTAAAGGTTCCAGAAATTCCCAGCATTAGACCGTCTGAGAAACTGCCCTGTCCGATCGGGTAGATCAATAACACGGATGTTGCTGCTGCCACAGGAGCAGAGTAGGCAACTGCAATCCAGGGACGCATTCCTAACCGATAGCTCAGTTCCCATTGCCGACCCATGTAGGCATAGATCGCAATCAGAAAATGGAACACGATTAGTTGCCAGGGACCGCCATTATAAAGCCATTCATCCAGGGAAGCGGCTTCCCACATTGGGTAAATGTGCAAGCCAATGGCATTGGAGCTAGGAACCACCGTCGCGGTGATGATGTTGTTACCGTATAGCAGCGAACCGGATACAGGTTCCCGCAACCCGTCGATATCCACGGGGGGAGCCGCAATCATGGCGAGGACAAAGACAATGGCTGCGGTTAGGGCTGTCGGAATTAAGAGGACTCCAAACCAGCCAATATAAATTCGATTCTCTGTACTGGTGATCCAGTTGCAGAATCGCTCCCAAACATTAGCGCGATCGCGCTGTTTGAAGATAGCTGTCATGATTTCAAAAAAATGAGGAAAAGTGATATTGTAATCTGGCTCAGAAACAAGAATTAAATAACATCGCTTTTTTTTTGAAGCTATTTAATTCGCGCTCCTGCCAAAACATTTTTACTTGAATCCTCTCTCGTCTACAAGTCAGTTACCGGTGCTGTCTCATAGTTGCTTGGGGTAAAGCATTGGCTCAAATGTTGAACTTTAGACAATTCTAAAAAAAATATTACGATGTTGTTTTTTGCCCATCGAAAGAACGCTAGAACATTAGACCGCATCAGTAACTCGGTAGTGCATCCAAATCAGTGTTGAATGAGTTAATAAGTCATTGCGATCGTACCCGCGAAAATTTAACATTTTTTTCAGAATGTCTTCAATCTATTAGCCGTCCCCAATCTTTTACTCGCCGTAACTATAGGGGCTTGAAGGTAACTATCTTGTCGGCAGAGTCGATCTCTGTAAGATGGTTGGTTATATGGTGGTGGAACCGAACCTGAGTTAAGCTCATCCCACGCCTGAAGGCGGTTATGACCCGTTTAAGGATTGCGATTTGAATGCTAAGGCTGTGGCAATCGAGCCTTTGTTAGATCGAATTAGTATTCCTTATGACCAGTCAAAAACTGAGGTCGAACCCAGAAGACCATTGGAGATTGTGGATTGTTTTTTCTGATTAGCGATCGCTGGCAAAAATATCCAGGCGATTGGGAGGTTCTCTATGGCACGCAGGCGCAAAATTCATCTATTGACTTATGTTCGAGCAACAATTGCTTTGACGTTGCTTGTTGTCTGGAGTCTAGCAGCAATTACTGGCTTTATTTTGGAGTTTTCCCCCAAAGGATATGGAACGGGGCGGCTACCTTTGTTCCTAAGTTTAACTAGATCCCAATGGGGGAGATGTACATTTTATTGTTTGTGTTATTGCTCTATGCGTAACTGTTGTTCATGTATTGCTAGACTGGCAAGTCTTGCGTGGATATCTCCGTTACCTGCTCAATTCTCATCAAGATCCTGACTTATTTGAACAACGATCGCACATCAGAAAAGAGTTTTTTCGTATTCACAACCGACCCGATGAACCAACTCAAAAGTAAAAATTTTTCGAGTCTCTCAAGGAGGAGCGCCATGTTTAATAATGTTGGTATGCTCGATCGCCTCATCCACTTTAGTTTAGCAGGCGTACTACTTTACCTCGGCTTTGGTGTTTATGGAGGTTCGGCATTAGGAATCGGATTGGCAATTATTTCGATTATTCCTGCTCTGACAGCTTTAATTGGAACTTGTCCACTCTATAGCTTGCTAGGCATTAATACTAAAAGCCAGCATCCCCAAAAACATTAAGTCTGCACCCGGAGATGAGAAATGGAAGAAAGTATCCCACTCGACAATCCTTTAATGTCCAGAAGGCAGCTACTCAACTTTCTCACAGGAGCCGCTGTCGCCGCCACAGCTACTGCGGCTCTTTATCCTGGCGCTAAATTCTTTGTCCCGCCAGCAGAGGGGAGTGAAGATGGTTCGCTTCTGGCTAAAGATATTCACGGGAATCTGATTCCGGCTAGCCAGATTTTAGGGTAGTCCTGCATAGCAAGGAAAATGTGTTATAATTTTATTTTTTTAACCTACCTTAAATTTTAGCTTATGAACTG